>NZ_JAJQJF010000037.1:0-509 GCF_021213615.1 Cupriavidus sp. UGS-1
ACCGAGCGCGAGCACATGCGCATCGCGATGCAGATCATCCGCGAGCTGACCGGCAGCGCGCCGCTGGGCTGGTACACCGGCCGCGACAGCCCGAACACGCGCCGCCTGGTGGTCGAGCACGGCGGCTTCGTCTACGACTCGGACTACTACGGCGACGACCTGCCGTTCTGGACCGAGGTGCGGACGAGCAACGGCGAAACGAAGCCGCATCTGGTGGTGCCCTACACGCTCGATTCGAACGACATGCGCTTTGCCACGCCGCAGGGCTTCAACACCGGCGAGCAGTTCTTCCAGTACCTGAAGGACGCCTTCGACGTGCTGTACGCCGAGGGCGATCCGCAGGGGCTGAACCAGCCGAAGATGCTGTCGATCGGCATGCATTGCCGGCTGCTCGGACGCCCGGGCCGCTTCCGCGCGCTGCAGCGTTTCCTGGACTACGTGCAGTCGCACGACAAGGTCTGGATCGCACGCCGCATCGATATCGCGCGGCACTGGATCGAGACGCATCC